>NZ_JBFEGN010000019.1:0-46358 GCF_047228825.1 Siminovitchia jepli | reverse complement strand
TTCTGGAAATTAGGGTATAGCCGGTTAGCTTAGTATTGCTTTTTTTAGCAGTTCGTTAGTTATATTTTCAGGGTAGATAAAATATATCCAAAGAGGTAAAAAGGGGCAACTGATGACGACTAATTATGCGGTAGCTTTATTAATATTTCCACAAATATGATCAGTAATCCATTTAAGGAAGACTCTTTCATTATGAAGTACTGATGAATGCAGGGGTCAGTCACTTGAGAAGTTTGTTACAAAAAAGCATTGTATACTATAAAAATTATGATATTATTTAAATAAGTTAAGTTATATTAAAAAATTTTAGGAGATACTAAAATTATGGAAAGTGTTTCTAGAAAGATTAGAGAGTTTAGGAAAGCAAGAGGGATGACATTAAAAGAGTTAAGTGAGATCACCGACTTGTCAGTGGGGTTCTTATCCCAGGTTGAAAGAGGCTCGTCCTCATTAGCAATCACTTCTTTAAAGAAGATAGCCGATGCGCTGCAGGTTGAAATGGCAGACTTCTTCCAAAAAGATATAAAAATTAAGTATGCAAATAAACTGGAGGATCAAAAGCCTTTTCAAACAACAGGCTCAGACTCTATATTCACCACGTTAAGCGGCCATTTTGCTGAGAGAAAAATGGAAGCGTTTAAGGTTACTGTTAACCCGTTGCAGGTAGATACATTTACGTTTAGTCATCCCGGGGAAGAGTTTCATTATGTTTTGAGCGGAGCCATCATATTTGTGGTTGGCAATGAAGAATATTATTTGAAGGAAGGAGAATCTATTCATTTTCCTTCAGAAATTAAACATATGTGGAAAAATCCGCTTAATCAAGAAACCGTTATTTTGAGTGTCTTAACTCCAGTCATTTTTTAAAAATATCTACGGGAGTGATATGAAATGAGAGTAGCAACTGATATTGGAGGTACATTTACAGACCTGGCTTATATTGATCACTCAGGAAGAATACAAGTTGATAAAAGCCCTACGACTCCTCCGCATTTTGAAAGAGGGGTTATGAACGTCATAACAAAAAATCACATTGATACAATAGAACAATTTATTCACGGGACCACGGTGGTCATCAATGCCATCACGGAAAGAAAAGGTGTAAAAACGGGGCTCATTACGACAGAAGGGTTCAGGGACGTACTGGAGATTGCCCGCGGAAATCGGCCTGATCTCTTTAATATCCGATATAAAAAACCCACTCCTTTTGTTGAACGGTTCTTAAGAAGAGAAGTAAGTGAACGTATAAATCATAAAGGAGAAATCATTCAACCACTTCACACACACGATATTAAAGAAATTGTTGAAGCATTTAAATCAGAAGGGGTGGAAGCGATAGGAATTGTCTTCTTGCATTCCTATATAAATCCACGACATGAACTTGAAGCCAGAGAAGAGATAAAGAAGCTTTGGCCGGAGGCATTTGTAAGTATGTCCCATGAGTTGACAAAGGAATGGAGGGAATATGAGAGAACGAGCACTACCGTTTTAAATGCGTATGTACAGCCAATCGCTTCTACCTATATTAATAAGCTTCAAAAAGAGATAACTGAACTTTCACCTGATAAAAACTATATCATGCAATCTAATGGTGGAACCACTACTTTTTCCGAGGCGAAAAAACAATCCATTAATATGCTCGAGTCGGGACCTGTGGCCGGTGTTTATGGATCAGCAATCCTGGGGGAGCTTATCGGTGAAAAAAATATCATTGCGTTTGATATTGGCGGAACAACAGCTAAATGCTCCCTCATTGAAAATGGGGAAATGAAAGTTTCAACTGATTATTATATAGAAAGAGATAGCAGAAATGCCGGATATCCGGTGAAGGTACCGGTTGTTGATATCGTTGAAATTGGCAATGGCGGGGGGTCTATCGCCTGGATCGATGAGGGAGGGTCTTTAAAGGTAGGGCCGCAATCGGCAGGTGCTTCACCCGGACCTGTTGCCTATAACAAAGGAGGAACGGAGCCTACCACTACGGATGCGAATCTTTATACGGGAAGATTGTCCCCGAAAAATTTCGACTATTCCGTTGATATGGACAAAGTGGAAGCTGCATTATATGAAAAGATAGCGAAACCGTTTCATGTAAGTACAGAAAAAGCGGCCCTGGGAATAATTCGAATCGCTAACTCCAATATGCTTACGGCGTTGAAGCTCATCTCCATCCGTAAAGGTCATGATCCGCGCAATTTTTCTATTGTGGCGTTTGGAGGGGGCGGATCCATGCACGCTGCCGCTCTTGCGAAAGAGTTGGGCGTAAGGAAAGTCATTATCCCCTTTGCTTCCCCTGTCTTTTCTGCATGGGGTATGTTAATGACGGATTTGAGAAACGATTATATTCAAACATATATTCAAAAAACACTGGATTTAAATATGGATGACATCAATGAGAAGTGGATTGAAATTGAACAAGAAGCATCGGATAAGCTTAGGGAAGAAGGGGTGCCGGAAAAATCCGTTGTTTTTTCCCGCTTTATGGATATTCGATATATCGGACAAGAGCATACAGTTAAGGTACCTGTCCCGAATGGCAAGTGGACAAAAGCCACAATGGAAAGAATGATTGAAGATTTTCATCGTCTTCATGAAAAACATTACACATTTAAATTGGAAGGACAGGAAACAGAAATTGTTAACCTTCATTTAGTGGCATTGGGAAGAACGGACAAGCCCGCTCTAGAAGTGGTTGAAAACAGAGGAACTTTGGAAGAGGCACTTATTGAAGTCAGATCTGTTTATTATGAGGATGAAGGCTGGGTCAAAACAAACGTATTTTCCAGGAATCAACTGCCTACTGGCATGGAGATTGAAGGCCCGGCCATCATCGAGGAAAAGGCGGCAGTAACCGTTATTTACAAAGGACAAAGTCTGTATGCAGATCAGTATGGCAATTTAATTATTGATACAGGAGTAGGTTCAGATGAATAACATTCAATCATTAATGAAAAAACATGATCCATTCACATTGGAAATTGTAAGGGATTCATTATTGTCCATTGGTGAAGAAATGTTTTATACCTTAGCAAGAACCTCCATGAGTCCTATTATATATGAAGTCCTTGATTTTGCATGCGGCTTGACCGATAAACAAGGGCAGTTATTAACACAGGGCAATGGAGTGGCAGGATTTATCGGGACATTAAGTTATATGGTCAAAGATGTTATCAACAAATATGGAAGCAAAAATGATATTAAACCCGGGGATATCTTTCTCATTAACGACCCGTATGGCGGAGGAGGAACGCATTTATCCGATGTTGGCTTGGTAATGCCCGTATTTTACAAAGGGCAATTGCTTGGTTTTTCTGCAAACAAAGCCCATTGGACGGAGGTAGGGGGCAAAGATCCGGGATCTTTTACGAACGATTCAACGGATATTTATCAAGAAGGACTCCAGTTCCCCTGTATCAAGCTTTGCAATGAAGGAAGGATGAACGATGCACTGGTTGAAATGATTCAAAGCAATGTCAGATTTCCCGATCTTTCCGTCGGTGATATGTGGGCACAAATTGCCGCCTTGAAAATTGGGGAGAAACGCTTTCATGAACTTTGTGAACGATATGGGCAAGATACTGTCGGTGCATCTATCGATCTTCTTTTATTCCAGGGTGAGCAAATGGCTTTAAAAGAAATCGCAAAGCTCCCCAATGGGACATATGAAGCCAAAAACTTTATAGATGGGGACGGATTGGGCAACGGTCCTTTTCCCATTCAGGTAAAAGTGACAATCACTGACGACGAATTTATCTGTGATTTTAGAGGGAGCCACCCTCAAGTCCCGGGACCGATTAATGGTTCCTATACGACTCTTGTTACAGATATTCGAACGATTTTTTTGGCCATTACGAATCCTTCTCAAGATGTAAATGATGGCGTGTTCCGGCCGTTGAAAGTCATTACGGATAAGGCTTCGGTTTTTTCGGCAGAAAGACCGGCCCCCGTGTCCAATTATTGGGAAAGCGGCTCTTCGGGAGCAGATTTGGTGTGGCAGGCACTTGCACCCGTACTTCCAGACCGGTTAACAGCGGGGCATTTTCTATCGGTCTGTTCGGTGACCCTGTCAGGAAAGCATCCGGATTCCGGGGAACCTTACTTAATCGTTGAACCTTCAGTTGGAGGATGGGGAGCGGGTTCCGATCATGATGGTCAACGGGGCCAATTCTGTATCGGTGATGGAGAAACGTATAACATTCCTGTTGAAATCGCGGAAGCCAGGTACGGAGTCTTGGTAGACGAATACAAATTGAACTGTGACGGAAAAGGAGCGGGACAATTCATCGGCGGGGCAGGTACTGTCCGATCCTATCGGATTCTTTCTGATCAGGCAAATGCCACTGTTACTTATGGAAGACATCTTTATGCGCCCTGGGGAGTCAATGGGGGAGAAGAAGGCTCGACAAACAGGTTTTATATTCAGAAAAAAGACGGTACTTCAGATGGACCTTACGGAATGTATGCCAGATATCCTTTACATGAGGGAGATGTATTGAAGCTCGTGACAGGAACGGGCGGCGGTTATGGAAATCCCTATTTGCGGCCTGTTGATCAAGTGGTCAGAGATGTTAAGAACGGCTACTTTTCTATTGAGGATGCAGAGGAAAAGTTTGGTGTAGTGATTGATGGCCGGACTTATGAATTCATCCGGGAAACGGAGAAAAGAAGGGGATACCTGAAAGGGGAGAAATAAATGGCAAACAAAGAAGTTAAGGCGGGCTCGTTGGATGCAGATAAGGCTTTGACACCTATTCCATTAAAAGAAAGGCAGCACTGGCTCGTTCCTGCAGTTATATTTGGCGGATTGGAATTCTCTATTCCTGTCCTTTTGACAGGTGCTTTACTGGCAACCTACTTCGGAATCACAAAAATATTTTGGATTTTATTTATTACCCTTTTTGTCATTCAGTGGATCGGCAATGCAGTTACCGGATATATGGGTGCAAAAACCGGCATGTCCTCTTCGGTTATTGCCAGAAGCAGTTTTGGCCATGTTCAAGCCCGATGGATTATTGGTTTATTGACCTTTTTCGTTGGTTTGGGCTGGTGGGCACTGCAAACGGCTGTTACAGGGGAAGCGATAGCTGCCATGTTTGGCATTGATTATAAACATCAATGGGGCATGCTGGCACTCATCACTTTCATCTGTGGAATGTTGTTTGCCATTCCATCCATATTTGGTTATGCCTCCATGAAATGGACAGATATTGTGGCAGTTCCCGCAGGCCTCCTATTGGTTGTTACAGGAATTTATTTAGTATTAAAGAATACGGGGTGGGAAAGCCTTACTTCCTGGAAGCCGGAAGCATCTATTTCCGTATTGGCTGCTATTAGCCTGGTATTAGGCATGAATGTGTCTCAATGGGTGGGTGTACAAGACTATACTCGTTATGCAAAGCCGAAAATAAAAGATAATGTCTTAATTCCATTGGGAATCATAGGAGTCGGCTTTCCGTTATTTTTTATTGGTGCAATTATGTCTGTAGGAGTTGGAGAAGCTGATATCGTACAAATCATGCTTGAGTTGGGCTTTCCGCTATGGGGTTTTTTAATCTTATGGCTTTCTACCTGGACAAGCCAAATTGTGAATAGTTACAGCATGGGGCTTTCAATGGCCAATATGTTAAACATTAATTCGGGGAAAGGACGGGCGATCCTTACTTTTGCCGGTACATTGGCGGGAATTGTGATGGCTTTAGCCGGGATACTTGAGTACTTTGAAGATTTCTTGTATGTATCCGGGATTATCTATGGTCCTGTAGCAGGAATTATGATCGCTGACTTTTTCTTTATCCGCAGCCAAACGTACTCTGACAATCCCGGGTGGAATTGGATCGCCACGATCGCAATGGTGATTGGAGCCGCAATCGCCTATTGGACCCAATATGTTCATGAATGGGGAATTCCGGCCGTCCAATCTTTATTTATATCTGGAGTTGCCTATTACGGATTAATGAAATGGAAACATAAGATTCGCCCGGATCAATTTACAAGGGTAGGCAACGCTGAAACGAATAGTTGAGGAGAAGATATTCATGAACGTACAATCTAATTAAGGATTTAAAAATGAATAGAGTATTTAGAACAGGAAAGCATAGATCTTGCGTTCATTACATCACCAAAGAATATATTGTATTAAATAGGCGGATCCTCTATTCCGTTACAGTAATTCAATAAACAAACTTTATAATCGCCTTTTTATGGGCGATTTTTTTCGTCTGAATAACAAGACGAACGAATGTGGTTTCAAAAAAATGCTTTAAAGTAAGTATCGTGACCTGCTAGTAAAGAGCTTTGCCGCCAACAGCTATCCATATATGAAGACAAGAGCCATTGGGCGGAGCAAAGGATCGTTAGTATTCAGAAGCCGCATATCCGGCTGGTTGTACGCCGTAAGTCGAATGCCGCGCGTCGAGTTTGGCGCCAAGCTGTCCGTGAGCGAAGTGGACGGCTTTGGCTTTTGGATATACTCCAATGGGGATGCCTACCACGAAGGATCCTTCCTTCAGGTCAGTGAAGGCATGACAATTTGTTTAAATTATATATAATAAAACCGATTAAATCTTCAAAAAATTTATTCATCGAAAGGGGTCAAACGATGTCATTTATATTAAAGAACTGTAGGCTCATTCCTGAATTATCAGGTCATCTTCCTTTTGAATTTGCCGATATTACTGTGGAGGATCGTAAGATACGGAAGATTGCACCATCAGGTTCCGACTCTTACGATGGACACGTAATAGAATGCGAGGGAAAAACACTGCTTCCCGGAATAATTGATCTACATATTCACTTGCACGCGGCTGGATCATTTGATCCCCATACCCGAAATGATTTTGAAATCATGAAAATGGCCTGTAAAAATGCAAAGCTCTATCTTCAATATGGGATTACGACTGTCAGAGATGTAGGGAGTACAAATCGCGTAGCACACGCGGTTAGAGATGCGATCAATGAAGGGGTCTTTGTCGGGCCGCGAATTATAAGCGGCGGAAAAATTATCAGACCGACCGGGATACCTGACGACAGAAATCCAGCCTCTTTTACAAGAGGAATCACCGGACATAATGAAATGGTAAAGGCAGTGAGGGAAGAGTTTGCAGAAGGAGCAGATATGGTCAAAATTTATGCCTCGGGTTCCGCTTTGCAAACAGAGGGGGTGCCTACGCAACCTATCCTGTTTTCTGAAGAGATTCGGGCAGCAGTAGAGGTTGCCAACATGAACGGCAAATACGTCGCTGCCCATTGTCATAGTAATGAAGCCATTCATATGTGTTTAGATGAAGGCGTGTATACAATTGAACATGGCACTTATGTAGATGATGCAGCGATTGAAAAACTGAAAGAAGAAAGAAGTTATCTAGTCCCAACCTTAACACCGATGCATCACAGAAAACCGAATAATCGGGATCCATATGAAGATGCCATCCTCGAACAAAAATTAAAGGTATTAGCCGAGGCTACTTCAGTGCGCCTCCGCGCCGCTTACGAAGCCGGCCTCAAAATGGGCTTTGGGACTGATGTTTCTATCAATACATTTGATGTGCGTACCGGCATGGAATTTAAAATGCGGAAGGAACTATGCGGGATGAAAAACATCGACATTCTCCTTCAAGCTACAAAACATAGTGCATTCATCGCCGGATTGGAAGGAATAACGGGAGAAATCAAAGAAGGATATGAAGCAGATTTAATCCTTGTAGACGGAAAACCCGACATTCATATGGAAGTTATGTTTAAAAAGCCTGAATTGGTGTTTAAAAGCGGCTTTCAAGTAGCAAATAACACGGAAGCCTATGACCGTTGCCATGCTTAATGATCATTTTCCGGGTTCGGGACGGACTTGTTCTCCATGCATATCGAGATGGACACTTTAGCAGTCTCGTATCACTTATGTAACGTGTAATTGTGCAAAGTTACGACAATACAGTTGTTTATGGTATTCTAAAAATGTTATACCCTTACATTGCTAAGGGGTATGGGCTGTCCGGAAAATTGGTTTTCACCGACTTTCTGGACAGCCCCTTTTGCGAAAATATATCTGGAATAATACGACAGATTATTTTCAAATCTGAAATAAACTGATTAAAATGGCACACTATTTCAGATTTATTACTTGGTTGAGTGTAGAATCAGGTCTCTGAGATAATGTGCGAGTTTACACTACTTCTTACGGGTGTTATTACAATTGAAATTTCATCATGAAGGGTCATTATTGGAGTTGAAGTGAACAAGGGAACCTTCTATTCAGCCCATTAGACGAATTTATACGGTCTTTATTCTGAAAACCAACACGGACCAAAAGGCCGTAAAAACGTACAACTGGGAGGAAGCGTTTTTAATTCATTGTAAGCCAATTTGATTAAGGCGAGGTGACTCATTTCAACGACTTAACGTACCTCCAATATTCTTAGCCTAACATATGGAAATAACTGTAAATTATGTATTAGAACTACCGTTCATGTCCCAGGTTATTTCTTCAAAATAAAACAAGACCATTAGTCTGAATATTGTGTATGTAAATTTAATGATAAAATGTGGTTGATTAGGCTTAAGTATTAAGGGGGAGATAGACAAATATCTTATAAATTGGATGATTTAATCCAGAGGCTTTTCGTACTAACGAATGTCATTGGTTCCTTTACAAATCGGTAGAAGTAAAAGTCTGAAATAATGTCTTGTCAGCAAATATTTATTTTTAAAGTTAGAAAGCCCCAGGCATTATAACAATGAGAAAGGCCAAGTGCCAATATCCATAATATTAAATTTCTGTTAATCGAAGCAAGCAAAATGTAGAGGTGATAATGATGATCACAGTTAGAGATATGCAAAAGGAACTGATCCAGGAAAATATCAGGCTCATCGCTGGGGAAAAAGGTTTGGATCGTATCATTGAGCATGTGAATGTTCAGGAGTTCCCCTTTAAGAGTACAAGGGTATATCCCAATACGCTTGTCCTAACAACCTTCTATGGATTTAAGGATACCAATGAGATTATTGAGCATTTTGAGTGGTATGTGAAAATAGGTGTCAGCGGGGTTTGCATGCATAATGTTGTATATTCGGAGGTTCCGGAGAAAGTGGTGAAGTTGGCCAACGAGATAGACCTCCCATTGTTTTTTATACCGAAGAAAATTTCCTACAACACGTTATATGAGAAATACAATGATCTTATTTATCAGGAGAAGACAAAATTAAAAAATGAAATTGATCAATTAAATCAAAGTATGCTCAATGCCCTCCTCCATGAAAAAGATAATCATTTTATTATACAGTCTATCGGCAAGTACCTGAATGAACCGATTATTTACCTTAACCAAGAAATGAATATTGTATCACTTTGGAATTCCGGGCAATTTTCTCGTCTCGGTTTAAAGGAGCGGCTGGATGAAGTGACAAAGGTTCATCGTGAAAGTTTTAATGAAGTCCGAATCACTCGTAAAGCAGTAGAGGTAAAGGCGCCCAAAACGACGGCACTCAGTTATTTTCAAATCCTGCCTGTAAACAACAAATTGGATTTTTACGGTTATTTAATCATTGGGCAGGAAAATCCAGAAGTGCCGTTTCGTGATATGATCATCAAAAATGCGTTAACAGCATTGATTTTAGATGCCATGAAAAAAAACCAGATAAAAGAATTCCATAAAAATAAAGATATTAAATTATTGGAAGAAATTTTTTTGGGTAAAAGAGACTCCGAAATCGTATTGGAGGATTTTTATTTTGACATCAGAAATATTCACTATTTATTGATTGCTGAGCCAGAGGATAAATCAACTTTAAGAGAGTTGTATCACTTTATCGAAAAAAAAGTGGTTGAAGATGTTGACGGACTCGTCTGGATTATGAATAAAAAGGTTTTCGCCTTGACGCAAAAGCAGCTGAAAGAGGATAAAGAGCTTGCTTTAAGCGGGAAAAAGCTGAGGATCGGACTAAGCGGAAAATTAAAAGCGTTTACAAATCGTGACCTCAAAATGATGTACGAGCAAGCCGGCGTTGCATTGCATTTCTCCCACATTCAGGGAAAAGATATCGGCAGATGGGAAGAATTGGGCTTTGAAAAAATCACCTATTTTTTGGGGAAATCTGATCTATTAAAGGATTATCATCTGGACTATTTACAGCCTCTTATTGATTATGACCAAAAAAACGATACCAACTTTATTCATACGCTATATGTTTATTTAAAAACTTTTTTTAGTCTAAAAGAAAGTGGAGAGAAGCTCCATTTGCATCCAAATACGGTAAAATATCGCGTCAATAAAATTGAAGAACTTTTAGGGATGAAAGTGGATGATCCAAATCATTACATGAATCTTATGCTTGCGTTTAAAAGTTATTTCTACCTGGCTAAAGCAAAAGAGATATCCATATGAGTTGATTTTGGCAATTGTTCGGTCTTAATCCCTGTATTTGTGGTCTGATTACAATGTAATCAGATTTTTTTGTTTTTAAGGAATAATGTGTTTCATAACCAAGGTATCTTATAATTTAACCAACCCAAGTTTCGGTAACAATGCTTTTAAAATCTCTAAATCTGTATGTTTGGAATAATCATGCACCGTCTATTGCTTCTCAATTGCGGCTGCCTAAGGAAGGCGTTGATATTTTATTTTCTATAATTGTTGCAACTTAATAAAATAATAAGAAGATCTATAGCCGAAACTTGGACCAGTTTGTATACGTAACAGAAAAAAGCAAAGTTGAATACTGAAAATTTTGATATTAAGGTGGGTTGTGTATGCAATGGCAATAAAGCGAACGATCTTGACCAATTGTACAGTAATCGATGGAATCATTCATGAGGCAGTGGATAATACGTATATCATCATTCAAGACGACATCATTAAAGAAGTTGGGGTAGGACAAATACCGGAGTTTTCGTCCGATCAAGTAATCGATTGTGCCGGTAAGTATGTTCTCCCCGGATTAATCGACAGCCATGTTCATCTTGTTTGGGATGGAAGCTTTGATCCTCAGGCGGTTGTAAATGAATTAAATCGGGAAATGACAGCGCTTCACGCTTATAAACATGCAACAGAATATTTGAAATTGGGAATCACGACCATCCGCGACGTAGCATCGCCCGATCATTCGGTACTGAGTGTCCGGGATGCGATCAATCAAAAGCTGTTAACCGGCCCGACCATCATTGCTTCCGGTCCCGCCATTACGATGACAGGAGGGCATGTTCATTATCTGGGACTGGAAGCCGATGGACCGGATGAGGTTCGCAAAGCTGCAAGACAGTTAATGAAAAATGGAGCGGACCTGATCAAATTGATGGCTACCGGAGGCATTTATACGTTTGGGGAAGAACCGGGATCGCCGCAATTAACAGTAGAGGAAATGCAGGCAGCCATTGAGGAAGCCCATAAAAAGAATAAAAAAGTCGCCGCCCATGCGGAAGGATACCAGGGAATCAAAAACTGCATCGAAGTTGGGGTTGATACAATTGAGCATGGTATTTATGCTGATGAAAAATTATTAATGCTCATGAAGGAAAAAGGAATATATCTTGTCCCGACAATGATTGTCATGAAACGTCTGGCAAAAGATGAGAGAATTCCGCCATGGGCTTTAGAAAAAGCGAAAAAGGTCATCGCGCCGCATCAAAATATGCTTGAAATGGCCATCAAAATTGGCGTGAAAATTGCGACAGGAACTGATTGCGGCTCACCGGTTACCCCACCGAAATACTACTTTGATGAGTTGTTGATCATGAACCAAGCCGGAATGAGCCCGATGGATGTTATTCAAGCTTCCACCAGAGTAGCGGCAGAAGCTCTTGGCATTGAGGACAGAGGGGTCATTTCGGAAGGGAAAAAAGCCGACCTATTAATTGTCGATGAAAACCCGTTGGAAGATCTATCAGTCTTAAAGCATGACAAAATCATCATCAAAGACGGAGTCATGATGGGCAGCCATTCCAAATTAAATTCAGCTCTCGCCGATACAGAGAAAGAATAAGATGTGCCGTTTGTTTTAAAAAGTTTAAGGGGTGAAGGGGATGAGTATTTATTTAATTGCGGTCATTGTTTATTTGGCAATAATGTCACTCATTGGTGTGTTTTTTGCAAAAAGCTCCATTAAAAACAATGATGACTTTATGGTGGCCGGCCGCAGTCTTCCGCTATTTGTTGTCATTGGAACTCTACTCGCAACGTTTGTTGGTTCGGGAACGGTGGTAGGGGGTGCCAGCTTTGTGTACCAGTACGGTCCCTTTGCGGCGATTTTTAATTTGTCCGGAGGATTTGTGGGAGCAATCATTTTGTATTTTATCGCCAGTAAAATACGAAAAAGTGAAATTTATACTGTTCCTGAATTGATGGAAAAACGGTTTGGGAAAGCTACTTTGCTGATCTCTTCCATTTTCATCATTATGGCGTATGTCGGAATAACCGCCTACCAATTTACCGGTGGCGCCTATGTTCTGCAGTTGACGACCGGTATGCCGTTAGAATGGGGTGCTGTCATTATGTGTGTGGTTGTTATTTTTTTAACGGTCAGTGGTGGCTTGTTTTCCGTTGCTTATTCTGATGCCATCAGTGCATTGTTGATCGTGGTTGGTTTTCTCATTGGAGTTCCATTCGCTATTTCTGCTGCCGGGGGCTTTTCCAATATGGCCGCAGTTATGCCGGAGAATACATTGTCCTGGAATGGCGGACTAACGTTCCCCCAATTACTTGGCTTCTTTTTGCCGCTATTCCTGTTGGTCTTGGGTGACCAAAACATGTATCAGCGTTTTTCCGCTGCCAAGGACCCGGATACTGCCCGAAAATCGACGGTGGGCTTCTTTTTTGGAAACGCTCTCGTGATTGGTTTAACAATTATCTTGGCAACCACTGCGATTGTCATTTTTCCAAATATTAAGCCGGATGCCGCTATTTTAACATTGGCGACCAATGGTCTACCCCTTATCGTAGGATTGTTAATTTTAAGTGCAGCCGTTGCCTTTTTAATCACTACGGGAACCTCTTACTTGTTATCGGCTTCGGGGAATATTGTCTATGATTTAATCCAGCGATTTAGTACAAAGCCGATCTCTGAAAAAAGACTGCTATGGTATAACCGTCTGACAGTCCTGGTGTTGGGGGTACTCGCATTTGTGTTGGGACAATTTTTCCCAAGCGTACTAGCCATTCAAATGTATTCCTACACTATGTACGGTGCAGCCATTACACCAGCCATCCTTGCCACTGTCCTATGGAAACGGGCTACAAAAGCAGGCATTTTAAGTTCGATTATTATCGGCGGTTCGGCAACGATGTTCTGGGAGCTTGTACTGGATCGTCCGTTTGACTGGAATAGCGTCCTATTTGCATTGCCATTATCAGTGTTGGCGTTAGTGATTGTTAGTTTATTAACCCAAAAGAAAGCTGTATTGCCTAATCTATCAAATGATCAAGCCACCAACGGCTAGCATTTCATGAAAAGGAGATGGCAGAAATTGAATATCACCGAAAGAATTGAAAAACTGCGCCGCTGTATGAAGAAAAAAGGAATGTCGGCCATATTGGTGTTTAATCCCGACCATCAATTTTATTTAACCGGATTTAAAGCATTAATCTACTCCAGGCCGATCATCTATTATATGGACTTTGAACAGACTGCCATGATTGTTCCGGCGCTTGAGGAAACGCATGCAAAAGAAAAGGCCAATGTGGAGCAAGTCTTTGTCTATTACGAACATCCGACGGTTCAGACTTTGGAAACAAATCCTGCCGAAATGATGAAAGAATTGCTGGCAAAACTACCGGAGAATGTGAGCATTGGCAGCGATTTGTCCTTTATTCCGGGGGCGACATTGCAGTTTATCCAGCAGTTAGGTTTTACAGTAAAAGATATCGGACAGGATATTTATGAAATGCGTTATATAAAGGATTCAGATGAGATGGATCTTTTGGAGAAAGCCGGTCATCTGGTCAATCTGGCGGTAAGCAAGTCATTAAGTGTGATTCGTGAAGGAATTACCGAAATGGAAATTGATGCAGCAGGCAATGCGGCCCTTTTTGAGGCCACTGCCACCAAATATCCAGATGCCACGATTGATATTACCTTCATGTCACCGTCTGGAATGGAGCGCAGCATTATGCCGCATGTATTTTCCAATACGAGAAAAATACAATCCGGGGATGTCATTATTCACACCCGGCAAGTCGGACTAAATGGCTATCGGGCCGAATTGGAACGAACCGTAATCGTTGGGAGGCCAACTGATATCCAGAAAAAAGCTTTTAAGTCTGCCATTGAAGCCCAGCAGCGCGCGCTTGAATTTATTAAGCCCGGTGTAAAATTGTCAGATGTTGATAAGGTGGCGCGGGCTGTTTTTGAACGTGAGGGATTTGAGAGATACGCGATTCACCGGACTGGACATGGTCTCGGAGTTTCTGCGCACGAGGAGCCGTTCTTAAGATATGACCATCACGATATCGTTCAGGAAGGAATGGTCTTTTCCATTGAGCCAGGTATTTATATTCCGGGAGTCGGAGGATTCAGACATTCCGACACCGTTCTCATCACGGCGGATGGCTGCCGATTGCTGACTGAATATCCGCGCAGCCTGAATTCACTTCTGCTGTAATTTCAACAATTTGCCTTTAGGAAGATGACACACAGCCATCTTCCTTTATTTTGAATGGGGAGGTCAGCATATGGAATACATCATAACCAATATAAAATTATTATATGGGGAAAATTTAGAACTGATGAAGGATCATGCCGTATGGGTGAAGGATGGGTCCATAGAAAAAGTGGCCGCAACACAGGAAATTCCAGCGGATCTGCCAGTAGTTGACGGGAACGGGGATTATCTTATACCGGGATTAATCGACTTGCATGTGCATATGATGTGGGACGGGTCGCTTAACCCTGTTTCTACATCTGAGACAGAGGGGTATGAGCAAATGCTGCTTAGAGCGGCTTCCAACTGCCGGCATTATCTTCTCCATGGCATTACAACTGTCCGAGATATTGGTTCGATTGATGATATTGCCATTCACATATCAAAGGCAATTAAACGGGGGCTCATTCAGGGGCCCGATGTCGTGGCCAGCGGCAAAACGTTGACGATGACCGGAGGACACGACCCCTTTTGGGCACGGTTTGTCGATGGGCCGGAGGAAGCTTTAAAAGGGGTCCGAGAACAAATTTTTAAAGGGGCTGAAGTGATTAAAGTAAGCTCTACCGGCGGTGTTTATGGAAGGACTGAAGGAGAGGAAGTCGGCAATGCTGAACTGAGTATGGAAGAGCAGCGGGTGATTTGCAACGAAGCACATAAATTTGGATTAAAAGTTGCCTCCCACGCCATTGGCAGGGAGGGACTATATAACTCCATCCTTGCGGGAGTTGACACGATTGAACATGGCCATTTCTTGGATGATGAATTAATTGCTTTGATGGAAGAAAGGAATGTTGCCTGGATTCCCACTCTCTTTGTTTATAAGCAAATTGCTACACAGGAAGGCATTCCTCAATACGCAAAAGAGAAGGCAGTCGAAATTGTCAGCATTCACCGGAATGCGTTTCGCTCCTATTTTGACAATAATCTTTTAATTGGCGCCGGATCAGATGCCGGCTCGCCCTGCACACCCCATCATGCATTGTGGAATGAGTTGTATACGATGCATGAAATTGTGCCGGACACGAAAAACATCTTAAAAACGGCTACGGTAAATGCCGGCAAGATTCTTGGAAGGAAGGTCGGACAAATTCGAGAAGGATATCAGGCCAATCTGCTATTAACAAAAGAAAATCCATTAACCAACTTAAAACACCTCGAAGGTCTTCGCCAAGTCATTGTAAGAGGCAAGATCATTCCTCTGCAAACGCCGGCTGGTCAGGTGTTGGGCGTTTAATACTGTGGTTAGTGGAGTATTGGATCGGTTCATTTAAAATCTAGATAGATGCTGAATAGAGTCGGCCGGAAATAGCCTGTCTATTCAGCCTTTTTTGTGCAAATGAATTCCAAGAATTTAAGGGCACTGTGGTTCTTTATTTATAATGGGGAGATGAAAGGAATTCGGAAAGTTTTTGTCCCTGAGTAAGGAATGTGTTCAATCTACTGAGGATGCTTCAGGAATTGAACCCGTAGGTCTTACGAGATTATTGCTTTTTTTTCTTATTCTCATTATCTTTTCCAAATCTTAAAGCTCAAGAAACATTCCCTAAAATATATCAATTTAAAACATATATTCGGAAATGGATATACTTACTCAATATCAAATTCCTTCAGTTTTCGGTACAGAGTAGTTCTCCCTATGCCTATTCTCTTGGCTAGCTCTCCTTTATTTCCTCTGTACATTTCATACATTTTGTTCAGGATGCTTTTTTCAGCAAGAAGCATTGTATCTTTATAGTTCTCTTGTATACTTATTGAAATTTCACCCAAGGATGGATCATACATTCCGGCAATCTAATAGGCGGGAAGAAGAACCTATTTAATGCTTGCCAAATAATGAGCTGCTGCTTTGTTCAGAAAGTAAGTGTAGCCCACTTGCCATTGCTCGAGCATATTTTTATGAAAATCGTCCGCGCTGAAAAACTCTGTCTGATTTAGAAAGTCTTGCGGTGGCGACGGATGCCTTTTTTTCTAAAAAGGATAAATGGTCTTTTACTCTCTCCAAGACTTTTGAATGATTTACAGAGAAGCCTTCTTGTAAGAACCGAATCATATCTTCATTAAATGACTGTGCTTCCATGGCAGAGTCGTTCATTGACTGAACATCAATTGTTTGATTCGACAAGTCCACATCATATTCTTTTTTCAAATGTTCATTTTTCTCTTTTAAGGCTTCCTGCCATTCTTCTTCCGTTTTAAAACCTTTACATTTTTTCCATATCTAAATCGGCTCCTTCTTTGGCACTTTTGGTAAAGAAATGGATCGTTTTGATCAGTTCTTTATATCGATTGATTTTTTGTTCTAATAAATATTTCTGCCGGATCAACGTATTCTCTCTGTCAATTTCACCATCCAATAATTGTTGAATCTCTTTCAGAGAAAAATCGAGTTCTTTGTAAAAAAGGATTTGCTGTAATCGTTCTAAGTTCTTTTAGCTGTATAAACGATGGCCTGCTTCTGTCGTGTATTAAAAGACCTATTTTGTGATAATGGTGTAATGTCTTTACGGTTGTATGAGCTAACTTTGCAGCTTCATGAACGGTATACATGTTGTTCTCCTTTCAATTAAGATGTCCTCTTTTTTCCCGCCCAGACTGTTTCCAGTCGATACTTGGAAAGTGACTCTGTTTCACATTGGAAATTTTTACGGTTCTCACTGGTAAGGACTAAGCAGACTTTCCTTCATTTGGAAGCTATGCGAACATCATTTCAAGTGATTCATAATGGCATATACATATGGTTTCCCGTTCATTACTTACAAAAGAACTATAAACGATCCTCTTAGAGGAGAGTCAACAATCATGTATAATTTGTAAAAAAAGTCGGGAGGGGAAAATGATATCACTCCATTTTATACATCATTCAATTAAGGCATCATCTGTCCTTAAGCACGCCAATTGTCAAAACGGCTAAGTGAAACTCAGGCGTTGTGTTTCTGTTTGTACCAATGAATGTTTCAGAGTTTTCAATACCATCATCGAATGTCCTTGTTGGGTATAACCGTTTGAAGGACCATTTTTTTAAAACTTTTATTATACTCTGTGGATCATTCAGCTTACGGAGTAATATGAAAGCTATTACATTAAAGACTGAGAGAAATGGGTGAGGCCGAATGAATAAGATATTTGATGGATCCCTACAAGTCAAAATCATGGGACTGGTGATATCCCTTGTGTTGTTTGTGATTGTTTCGCTTTTAGGGATTTTTATCTATTTTGATGTAAAACAAACCTTTGAGAACACAAGAAATCTAAGTTTACAGACTGCCAAGACGATTTCCTTTATGCCTACCGTTCAAGCATCCCTTCAGTCACCTGACACATCAAGGAATCTCCAAATTATTTCTACGCAAATTCTAGGACAGGTAGATGCAAATTTTATTGTGATCGAGGATCGGGAAGGGAAAATTCTCTGGCATCCAAATCCGAAGAAAATTGGGACGATGCAGCCGATAAAGGATAACTATAGGGCAATTGTATTTGGCGGCTATTATAATATGAAATCTGACGAACATATGGGACCGGCTATCGTCGGAAAAGCACCTATTTTTAGCGGCCAAAAGCAAATAGCGGGCGTTGTGACAGTCGGCTACTTGATGGATGATGTCTACGGTTCAATTATATCCAGACTGAAAGGAGTCCTTTATCTGGCCATCATGATCATTTTATTGGGGGTTGTTGGCAGTATTGCGCTGGCGAGAAATATCCGCAAAGACACTTTGGGCTTGGAGCCCCGGCAAATTGCCTCTCTTTATCGGGACCGTAATGCGATCCTGTCCTCTGTGAGCGAAGGAATCATAGCGGTGGATAATCATGGAAACGTCACTTTGATTAACCGTGCTGCGGAAGCCATTTTAGGAATTACACAATATTATTTAAGAAAACCGATTCACCTTGCCATACCGAATTTGGATGTTCTGAAACTATTAAATGCCAAAAAGGCCGTTTCTTCGTTTGAATTGAAATTGAAAGAAAAGGTTTTGATCATGAATGTTGTTCCGATTGTGGAAGGGGAGGATCAAATGGGAGCCGTACTTTCCTTTAGGGATAAAACAGAAATGCTGGATATTATCAATACATTATCGGAAGTCCGTAAATATTCGGACGATCTGCGTGCGCAGACTCATGAATTTACAAATAAACTTTATATCATTTCCGGTCTTCTTCAGTTGGGGCATTACGCTGAAGCAATAGCAATGCTTCAAAGTGAAATTGATATAAACGAACAAAATAATCGTTTGGTTTTTGAACATATTAAGGATCCAAAGGTTCAGGCACTGATTTTGGGCAAGATTGGAAAAGCGTCCGAAAAGAAGATCAAGTTCTTTATCGATGAGAACAGCTCGTTGAACTTGCTTCCCGAGCATATTAAAACAACCGAATTGTCGGTCATTATCGGAAATATAGTCGATAATGCCATTGAAGCAGCCGGAAGCCTATATGCAGAAAAAAAGCAAGTAGACTTTTTTGCTCTTGATATTGGCGATGATATTATTTTTGAAGTAACAGATACGGGCAGGGGAATTCCGGAAGAGGAAATGGAAGAGATCTTTGAGCTTGGCTACTCAACCAAAAATGAAAAAGGCCGGGGTTATGGTTTATATAATGTAAAAAAAATGATCGAAGAGTTAAATGGAACGATTGAAGTGAGCAGCAACAAAACAGGAACAACGTTTACTGTCTATCTTCCAAAAACATTGTATCAGGAGGAATGGGAATGATTAATATTTTGATTGTAGAGGATGACTTTCGAATTGCCAATATTCACGAGAGATTTGTAAAAGATATTGAGGGCGTAAAAGTGATTGGGCAGGTACACAGGGCGGAAGATGCTGTCGCTTTTATGGAGGAGCATCATGTTGACCTCTTATTATTGGATATCTATTTGCCGGATAAACTCGGTACAGAACTTATAAAGGAATTAAAAAAAACCCATAACGATCTCCATTTTATTGTTGTAACAGCCGCGGACCATGTCGATCTGCTGGACTTCAGCTTAAAATCCGGCGTTTTTTATTATTTGATCAAGCCTGTCTCACTGGAAAAGTTCAAAGATGTAATTGAAAGATTCAAAAGAAGACAAGACTTGCTTTCTTCCAGAAAATCAGTGGATCAGGAGCTGGTTGATAAACTGTTGGGCAATCCTGAACTGACCGGACAAATGAAAAATCATTCACTTCCCAAGGGCGTAAATCAGTTAACCCTTCAGAATGTGCTCCAAATCCTGGAATCACTTCCAGATGGCATTACGGCAGAGGAAATGGGAGAAAAACTGGGAGCTTCACGGACAACTGCAAGGAGGTACTTGGAATACCTTGTGTCGATCGGCCGGGTAAGCGCCGAATTAGAATATGGAATTGTAGGAAGGCCCGAGAGGAAGTATGTTCATAAACCAATCAAATAATGAACAAAATGAACAAAATGAAGTTTATATATTTTATTTTTTTAAAATATAAAACGGTTACATGACGGAAAATTAAATGTATTATGAGGTAGTCATTTTTAATAAAGAGGGGTGGAACATGTGAGAAAAATATTAATATTGTTATCTATATTGGCATTGGCTTTATTGGGAGCGTGTTCATCCGGAGCCTCCGGAGGAAGTGACTTCCCGTCAAAAAATATCGAATTGGTCGCTCCCGCAACTCCTGGAGGCGGATGGGATGCAACGGCCAGGGCAATCCAAAAGATATTAAAAGATGAAGAGATTGTGGATCAAAACATCAATGTGATCAACAAACCGGGAGGCAGCGGCGAGGTAGGCTGGCAGTACCTGAAAAAAGAGGATGCTCACCATTTGGCGATTAACTCGAGCCTGCTTTTAACCAATCATTTGCTAGGACAAAGCGAGCTTACATACAAGGACTTTACGCCCCTGGCGATTTTAACCACTGAATGGATTTCCATAGCTGTTAAACAAGATTCCAAGTTTCAAGATGCCAAAGAAATTATGGAGCAGCTTAAGAAAGATCCCGGTTCCTTAAAAATAGGGGTAGCGCCTGGATTGGGGAATAACGACCACTTATCGTTCGTGGAGGCCGCCAAAACGTACGGAGTTGATGTCACCAAGTTGAATTTCCTTGTTTATGAAAGCGGCGGAGATGTTGTGACAGCATTGCTGGGCGGACATGTAGATGTTGCTACGATGTCTATTTCAGAATCAAAAGAACAGCACCAGGCAGGAAACTTCCGAATTGTCAGCGTTTCCTCCGACGAAAGATTGGAAGGATTGGAGGATGTTCCTACTTGGAAAGAGCAGGGTGTGGACATGGTATTCCCGCACTGGAGAGGAATTATGGGACCGCCTGATATGACAAAAGAGGAAATTGCGTACTGGGACAAAGTAATAGGCGAAATGGTGGGAATGGATGCCTGGAAGAAGCTGGTCGAGAACAATGAATGGTCCGAATTCTATAAAGACAGCAGCGAAGCCAAGAAATTTTTGGAAGAGCAAAATAAAATGTATGAAGAACTCGTAACAGATTCGGGATTAGTAGAGTAACCTTCCGTAAACTGAAGAGGCTGTCCAAAAAGGGGATGTCCATTACGATTGAAAACATATTGATATATCCATGTTTTTAAGTATGCAAAGGGGCACCCGAAAATCGAAACACCGACTTAGTGGACGGCCCCGTTCTTTTATACATTCATCTGAAAGAGGGATAGTAAATGTATCGATTATTCACTCCGCTGTTTTTTCTGCTGGTTGGTTTGGGGTTTTTGATTGGCGCATTGACCCTGCCCAAATCTAATCTGGGTGATCCAAACGCACCAATCTATTTTCCGGTCATTATTTCGGTTTTTTTGATCATTTTAAGCGCTTCTTATTTTTTCCAGGAGTGGAAACGCAGGAAACAAGAATTCAAGGAATTAAAAGAGCTATTAAGCGGTCGGACGCCTTTTCTACTTATATCTTCTTTAATCATGATGTTTATTTACTCATTGCTTTTTGAGCGTATTGGTTTTTTATTGACGACCATCATTTTCTTGACCGGTTTGTTGTTTATTGTAAACGGCAAAAAGAAATGGATGACCAATATTCTTGTTTCGGTATTATTTTCGTTCGCAATATGGTATTCATTTGCAATTCTCCTACAGGTCAGTCTGCCGTAGGGAGGGGGTTCAATAATGGGAATTGATTTTGATCATTTTATAAATGGATTAATGGTCGCGCTCCAGCCTATGAATCTGGTATGGGTAGCTATTGGCGGTTTTCTTGGAACGATAGTGGGGATGCTCCCCGGGCTTGGTCCCGCTACGGCTGTTGCTTTGCTGATACCGGTCACTTTCGGTATGGACCCGACAAGTGCTCTTGTCTTGATGGCTGCTATTTATTATGGAGCAATGTATGGCGGTTCAAGAAGCTCGATTCTATTAAATACACCTGGTGATGGTTCTGCGATTGCGGCTACATTTGATGGTTATCCGATGGCAAAAAAGGGACAGGCCGGCCAAGCTTTGGCCATTTCTGCAATTGCCTCTTTAATTGGGGGAATGATTGCGGTTGTTGGTTTCATTATCTTGGCTAAACCGCTGGCCAGTTTTGCTCTGAAATTTGGCCCTGCGGAATATTTCTTGCTTATGATTTTTACCTTATCCACGATCGTGGCCCTATCCAAGGGAGCTATGGTAAAGGGATTCATTTCTATGTGTATAGGTCTTCTGGTAAGTACAATGGGAATAGATATGCAGTCGGGTATACATCGATTTACTTTCGGGCTCCCGGAACTGAGTGAAGGCATCGATTTTCTTGTTGTGATCATTGGGATCTACGCGGTCGGGGAAGTTTTATTCAACTATTTGACAATTGATCAGCCTCTGGGAAAAAAAGAAAAAGGCATGGGAAAGATATGGATTACCAAGGAACAGTGGAAGCGGTCGAAATGGCCCATTATCCGTAATGCGCCATTGGGCTTTTTGATCGGGGTTCTGCCCGGGGCAGGCGGTGCCATCGCTTCCATGTTAAGTTATAGTACTGAAAAACAAATCTCCAAGCGTCCGGAGGAATTCGGCAAAGGAGCTATTGAGGGGGTCGCCGCACCGGAATCTTCCAATAATGCGGCGGCGGTTGGAGCCTTTATTCCAATGTTGACAATGGGGATTCCCGGTTCCGGAACAACGGCGGTCATTTTGGGAGCTGTCATCATGCTTGGTCTGAAACCCGGACCGTTATTGTTCGAGAACGATCCGGACCTTGTTTGGACGTTCATCAACAGCATGTTTGTCGGGAATATTTTTCTCGTTGTATTAAATATTTTACTAGTGGGCCTGCTTGTAAAAATTCTCGATACTCCGCCAAAAATTTTGTATCCGATTATTTTGATTCTGGCCTTCACCGGAACCTATACGTTGGGATACAGCACTGTTGATTTTTATATTCTGATCATTTTTGGTTTCCTTGGACTCGTTATGAAGATGTTAAAGTTTCCAATCGCGCCATTAATTTTGTCTGCCATTGTAGGTTCGGACATGGAGCAGAATTTTAGAAAAAGTATTGTCGGTTCGGATAATGTATTTAGTATTTTATATGCTTCGCCCATTACCGTTACGCTGGTTATTCTAACGATTCTTTCTTTGTGCTATCCATTGATTGTCAACATGATTCAAAAGAGAAAGGCTGCAGCTTAAAAAATTTGCACCAATCTCTTATTGGCGGGAGTCACAGTATGAATAAAAAAATAGTATTGTTTTACATTACGTTGGCATTATATGCAGTGTTCCTTACTCCTCTTTTTGAATGGGATGTAAAGCTCAAGGCACTTGCTGCGTTGATCATTGTCCAGGTCTTATGGATTGGGCGTGTATTTCCCTTGGCATTTAGTGCTGTTTTGCTTATACTGATCCTTTCCTTTAATTTTTTCACCTTTGAGGAGACATTGAGTTATTTTGGAACTGATATCATATGGTTGTTGTTTTCAACCTTCATCATTGCCGGTGCCTTTATCGAAACGGGATTAGCGAGCCGGATCTCATTGAAAATGCTGCGTTTGTCAAAAGGGTCCGGAAAACAATTAATCTTTCTTTCCTTTGTCTTAATGTTTGTTCTGTCCCTGTTTATTCCTTCGAATATAGGAAAAGGCGGCCTTGTTACTTCTGTTCTGGACGGAATTGTTAAAAACCTGGAGAAGGTCACCAAAGTGCCGAACCTGGCAAAATCCCTGTTTATAGGAGTTGCCTATATTGTAGCGATATCCGGCGCCTTTGTAGCTACAGGTGCCAGTTCAACCATTTATGCATACGGAATGCTTGCAGGAGTGGCCTCCAAATGGAGTTTCATTCATTGGATCCTTTATATGGGGCCTCCTATTCTTTTATTTATGGTTTTGCTCTATCTCTTATTTTTATACTGTTTTCCACCTGAAAGCATTGACCGCAAGCTTGTGCTTGGGTTCATCGACCGGCAGCTGGACAAATTAGGCAAGATATCCAAGTCGGAGATTAAAGTTTTATGTATCATTGGATTAACCCTTGCCCTGTGGGTAACGGAAAGTATACATGGTTTTTCAGTCCCAATGATCGCAATGTTAGGCGCCAGCTTAACCATTTTGCCCCATATTGGTGTTTTTGACTGGGACAGCGCCAAAACAAAAATCAACTGGGATATGATTCTGTTCTTTGCTGCGACCTTGATGGTTTCAAAAATGTTGATTGAAACGGGAACAGTCAAATGGCTCGCTTCTACTTTGGCAGGCGCTTTTGATTCGTTTCCGCCATTTATGGTTTTCCTTTTTCTGATTGGGTGTACTGCGTTGCTGCGGATTATTTTTGTCAATGTCCTGGGCTTCTTGACCGTTGTCATCCCCATTGCGATTACGATTGGTCAGAGTATATCAGCAATCTCACCGCTTGTAATGGCCATGGCGGTTTTTTTGACAGGTATTCCCGGTTTCCTCCTGATCACACAGTCCCCTGTTCATTTAGTCAGTTTTTCCTATGGCCATTTTAAAGAGAGGGATTTACTGCACGTTGGAAAATACGCACTGGGATTATGGCTGCTGATCGTTGTAGGATCGGTATTCTTTTATTGGAGTTGGGTCATTTAATTACTGGATGGAGGGATTATGATGACATGGATAGTCGAGAAACAAAAAAGTCAATTGGAACTGGCTGATGAATTCAAATCGTTAATGACAAAAGGACCTATTTTAAAAATAATGGGAACCCACGACGGAATGGCAGCGCTAATTGCGAAAAAAGTAGGTTTTCAAGCGTTGTATCTTTCTGGGGGAGCATATACGGCAAGCAGAGGTCTCCCTGATTTGGGCATATTACATTCACAGGAGGTCGCAGAACGGGCGAGAGATATCGTAAGGGCTGCAAATCTGCCTATCCTGGTTGATATTGATACCGGGTTTGGAGGTATGATCAATGTGGCAAGAACAGCAAAGGAAATGGCAGAAGCAAATGTTGCCGCCGTTCAGCTCGAGGACCAGGTGTTGCCGAAAAAATGCGGACACTTAAATGGAAAAAAACTCGTTTCCATCGATGAAATGGTGCAAAAAATTAAGGTGATTAAAGAGGTGGCGCCCTCCTTGATTGTTATTGCACGTACCGATGCTTTAGCGGTCGAAGGGATTGAATCCGCAGTCAAACGTGTAAAGTCCTATATTGAGGCGGGTGCCGATGCTATATTTCCTGAAGCGCTCGTGACCGAGGATGATTTCAGGAGGTTTTCCGGCGAGTTCGATATCCCGCTGCTGGCCAATATGACGGAGTTTGGAAAAACGCCTTATTTTACAGCCGAAGAGTTTGAAACGTTCGGTTATTCCATGGTTATTTACCCTGTCACCTCATTGCGGGCTGCGGCCAAGGCGTATGAATCCGTATTTACGAAAATCTTTGAAAAGGGATCGCAAAAAGAAGTTCTCGATCAAATGCAAACGAGAAAAGAGTTATATGAAACGATCAAGCTTCATGATTACGAATATCTGGATGAAAAAATCGCAAAGACCATTGTTCCCGATTAAGAAAGGATGACGAGTAATGCCCCAATGGACGGTCCCCTGTTCAGTTTATCGAGGCGGTACTAGCCGCGGTTTATTTTTTCATGAAAAAGATCTCCCTAAAAGTGATTTAAAGAACAGAATCTTTTTTAGCGGTATTGATGCCTATAATCCGTCCCAAATTAACGGCTTGGGAAGCGGAACTTCCCATACGAGTAAAGTGATCGTTGTCTCAAATCCCTCAGTGAAAGGCGTGGATATAGATTATACCTTTTATCAAATCGGCATAGCCGAAGAGATTGTGGATGCAGAAGGGACATGCGGTAATTTGATGGCCGCGGTTGGCGCGTTTGCTGTTGATGAGGGGTTGGCCGGGGCCCGGGAAAAGGACGGTCAAGTGACTGTACGCGCCTATAACCGGAATATCGGGAAAATAATCCGAATAAAGGTACCCGTTGAAGAGGGACAAGCCAAAGTTACAGGAGATTTCCTCATGCCGGGCGTTGTAACAAAGGGCGCCAAGATCACTGTGGATATTTTATCACCGGGGGGCGGAAAAACGGGTAAGACACTGCCTGCCGGCAGGAAGACGGAGATTGAAGTCCATGGAAAAAATTACGAAGTTTCCTTTGTGGATATTGTAAATCCATTTGTATATGTTTCGGCTGATGTTTTTGGTTTAAGAGGATCGGAATCGAATCATGAAGCAGCTCAAAGAATTGATTTATTGTCGGAGCTGGAAGAAATCCGTGTTCATGCGGCTATTGCAGCCGGGATGGCAAAAACGATCGATGAGGCCAGAAATATTCCGTCCATCCCCAAGATTGCGCTTATAGGCAAGCCCCATATGTATGCGACAACTTCCGGAATAACGATCTATAAAGATGAAGTGGATATCGTTGCAAAGATGGTGTCGATGAATCGGTTTCATCGGACATTTGCCGGAAGCGGACTTTATAATTTAGCAGCTTCGGTATTGTTGCATGGGACCATCCCAAATCAGCATGCCTTTAAAGAAAATGGGCGTTTTGAACAGAAAATTCGGATTGGACATCCTGAAGGGATTGCAGAGGTCAGGGTTCAATTGACAGGGGATGGAACAGATGTTACTTTTGTTGGTTTGGAAAGAACCGCCAGAAGGATTATGAAAGGAGCGTTATTTATACCTCCGGATGTGCAGATGAAAGTCGACTTTCCCGAAAAATAAGGAGGAACCGAGATGAATGTAACCGAAAAAGGCTTGGCATCCAAGCAAACCCTCCTGGTTAACGGGGAAGAATACATTTACTATGATATTCGGGCTGCAGGCAATCCCAAAAAGACTGCCTCCCTTCCTTTCTCGATCAAAATATTATTGGAAGCAGCCATCAGGAATGTTGATGGAAAACATATTAAAAAGGAGCACATTGATCAACTGGTCCATTGGGAAACGACACAATGGGAAAAGAAAGAAATCCCGTTTAAGCCGGTACGCATTGTGTTTCAGGACTTTACAGGGATTCCGGCCATTGTCGATTTGGCATCAATGAGAAGCGCTGTAGAAAGAAAAGGCGGTGACGTATCACGCATCAACCCTCAAATTCCGGTTGACCTTGTGATCGACCATTCCGTTATTATTGATCACTTTGGGCATCGGGGCTCCCTTGATGCAAATGTAAAAAGAGAGTACGAGCGGAATCTGGAGCGATACCGTTTTGTACGGTGGGCGCAAAAAAGCTTTGAGAACTTCAATGCCGTCCCGCCTTCAAATGGCATTGTTCATCAGGTCAATTTGGAGTATTTGTCAAGCGCAGTGCAAACCAAAAGGACAGAGCAAGGGACCGAGATTTATCCCGATTCATTGGTCGGAACTGACTCCCACACTCCAATGATCAATGGTTTAGGAACAGTCGGTTGGGGTGTGGGAGGAATAGAAGCAGAAGCGGCAATGCTCGGTCAGCCTCTATATTTTGTTATTCCCCAGGTAGTTGGCGTCAAGTTGACGGGGACGCTTCAGAAAGGGGTAACTGCTACGGACTTAGCTTTGACCATTACACAGTTGCTGCGAAATAAAGGAGTAGTCGGGAAATTTGTTGAATTTTACGGCAGCGGATTAAGCCGCATATCCCTCACAGACAGGGCAACTATTGCAAATATGGCTCCTGAATACGGAGCTACAATGGGGTATTTCCCTGTCGATAAGATCACGATGAATTATTTGCGTTTAACAGGGAGGGGGGAGGTTGTTCCCCTGGCTGAAGCTTATTTCCGGTCGCAAGGTCTATATAGGGAGGACAACACACCCGATCCTTCCTTTACGGAGAAGCTTGAGCTTGACTTATCGACTATTGCTCCGAGTGTAGCCGGGCCAAAAAGACCTCAAGACTGTAGGGATCTTCGTTCAATGAAACAATCATTTGAGCTTTCGCTGACAGCACCCCTTGAAAAGAATGGATACGGATTGAATCCAGCAGAATTGAACAAGAAAGTCAAAACGACAGTTGGGGAGGAAATTGGCACAGGCTCGGTTGTTTTGGCCTCAATTACAAGCTGTACGAATACATCAAATCCCAATGTCATGATTGCTGCCGGTCTGCTCGCTAAAAAGGCATTGAAACTTGGACTTCAAAAGCCTGCCTTTGTCAAGGCCAGTTTGACGCCGGGCTCCAAGGCCGTTAAACAATACTTGAAATCCTCCAATCTCTTAAACGCTTTGGAAAGCTTAGGGTTTTACGTAGATGGCTATGGATGTGCTACTTGCTGCGGAAATAGCGGAGCCTTGACAGAATCGGTCGAAGAAGCCATACGGAATCATCATCTGGTAACCGCTTCAGTAATAAGCGGCAATCGTAATTTCGAAGGCCGGGTACACCCGCTTATCAAGGCAAACTACTTATGCTCGCCTCCGCTTGTTGTGGCGTTTGCCCTTGCAGGGACAGTAAAAATAGACATGACTTCAGAACCGATCGGATTCGGCTATCAAAATCATCCGGTTTATTTAAAGGATATTTGGCCAACCCCCGAGGAGATACAGAAAGTCATGAATGATACAATCAATCAGGCATTATTTAAAGAGCAATACAGTAATATCTTTGAAAATGAAATGTGGGTATCCATCGATGCACCAGATGGGATGATATACGAGTGGGATCCTTCGTCTACATATATTCAAGAGGTCCCGTATGTTCAAGCGGAGAATAAAAAAGACGGGTACGGGGAGCATCTCAAAGATTTAAAAGTCCTACTTTTTTTGGGCGACTCCATCACAACGGATCATATTTCTCCAGCTGGGGCCATCCCGGTTTCCAGTCCGGCAGGAACATATTTGATCGAAAAGGGTGTCCCGGTGAAAGATTTTAATGCATACGGAGCCAGAAGAGGAAACCATCAGGTCATGATGCGAGGCACTTTCGCGAATATCCGAATTAGGAATAAGCTGGCAGGCAGCCTGGAGGGCGGTTATACAAAATACATGCCGACCGGGGAAATCATGTCTGTATATGATGCCGCAATGTCTTATCAAGAAAACAAGCAAGGTCTCATGGTGATCGCCGGCAAAGAATATGGGACCGGAAGTTCACGAGACTGGGCTGCAAAAGGAACTGCCCTGCTCGGTGTGAAAGTTGTCCTGGCTGAGAGCTTTGAAAGGATTCATCGCAGTAATCTGGTAGGAATGGGCGTCTTGCCGCTGCAATTCATGGAAGGGGAAAATGCCCAAATTTTACAATTGGACGGTACAGAAAACGTTGCTGTCAAAAACTTTGATCAATCGGCGGAGCCTGGTGGAATAGTTGACATGGAGGCCGTTAAAGAGGACGGTGCCATTACCGAATTTAAAGCCATTATACGGCTTGACAGCCAGATTGAAATGGAGTACTACCATAACGGTGGTATTCTTCCAACGGTTTTAAACAGTTTGATGGATAAATAAAAGACAGTTCACTTCACTAAAAAATAAACTCTCCTGTCAAGCCGGCACGGAAAATAAAAAAAATGCATCAAAGCGGCCTTAGCCCTGGTATTCCATGGGACTAAGGCCACTTTATCATGATACAATTTCGTTTCCGGCCGTTCATCATAAACAATGTCCTGGAACGGCGGACTTCAAATGGAAAATTTAAATGATGAAATAAGAGACACATTTCCCAAAGAGAGAATACAAGAATCTATCCGGGAAAAGGTTTTTTCATAAAGAAAATAATCATAAATACACCAAGGCAAAATATAGGTCCATTAAACCCGGATCCATCTTAATGATCGTTTAGTCAATCAGAATTAAGTTTTTCATTTACTTTTAGTTTTACCAAATCTTTTTCGGCAGAAGATAGCATCTCCAGGACTAGTTGCTTGGATCGAATGGGGTCATTGTTTTTAATTGCCTCGATAATATTTTTATGTGTTACGTAAGGATTTCTGACTCCGCTTTTGTTTAACTTGAATATATCATTTTCGAATTTTTTATATATTTCCATAAGCAACTTATACATTGAAAATAAAATATCATTATCTGCCAATTCCGCAAGCTCCAGGTGAAACATTCGATCATATTTCCAATAATCATCGTCTTCAATTTCATTTTCTTTAAAATACTCATTTATTTTATTCAATCTATCTATATCACCTGGGGTGGCTCTTTCAGCTGCTAAGTACGCCAATTCTGATTCCAGTATTTTCCTCGCTTCATAAAATTGGTGTAATTCCCAATTCATTAAAATAAACGAAGATAATTTTGAATCTATTATGGAAGATGGTTCAGTAGTAACATAAATTCCATTTTCTTTTCTTGCAAGGATACCTAATCCAATGAGATGGGAATAGGCTTCTCTGACAGTTGTTCTTGCAACGCCTAATTGTTTCCCCATTTCCAATTCACCAGGAAGTTTATCCCCGGGTTTTATTTCTCCTTTTAAAATTTGTTGATATAGGACATCAACAGTTTGATCTACCAGGGTGGATCTTGCTAATTTAGGAAGTTTCATTGTTATCATCAATCCTTTCATTTGTCTGGGCACAATTGTACCGGTCGACTTTGAATTAAACAGCAATCTATCTCCTGTGTCTTGAAGAAACACAATCATATAAATCTAAGTTGTATCAAAAAGCCGATATTTCTTCCAATAAACCGGGAAATTCTCTGGTGGTGTTTTGGATAGCCATATTTATCACAAAAAAATCAACAAGGAGATCGCTTGTTTTTTGTAAGCAATTCCGTGAGATTTCTGACTTGTATTTTACCCTATAAAAAATTATCTGACATATTACTAACTTATTATTCCATGATTTTGAATTATATACAAGCAAAATTAAGACTGACAGACAATCTGTTTATACTTAAAAAAATAACTATATATGCAAATCATTAAATTTTCTAAAATATAAGTAGACAAACAGACAATCAGAGTGTATTATATGATTAACGTAGGAAGGGGATTTATATCATTCTGTAATTGGTAAGATATAGGGATTATTTAATGAGCTAATCTTTGTCAAGATTGAATATGGGGGGATCTTATTTGAATGGGTGAGGTCTATTGAATGAAGGCTGATTCTGTGTATGAAGTACAATGTTTGAGCTTTTCAATATGGATTATTGTTTCATAGAGACATCTTTCAGACAGCAAGAGTTTTTACCTTACCTTCATAAACAAGCTTTCATTTCCATGGTCCAATGCACAAAAACATTAATGGCCAAATGTAACTGAATAAATTGAAAATTTATGTCCTTTTTTCGAAAGAAACTGTCCAGTTTACTGAAGTTTAACAATTTACGGCATCCGAATTTACAAAATTTTATGTCCCCTTGCCAATATTGTTTAAGAAATTTATTTATAGTTTAGGATGAAAGGAGAAATCAGAAATATGGTTAAAAGAAAAAGATTCAGATCAGTTGTGTTATTGGCAGCTATTTTGTCTGCAGCTTTACTGGCGGCTTGTTCTGGAGGAGGTAAAACTGCATCAGTAAATGAAAATGAAGAAGAGCAAATGGTTTGGAGTTTAAATCATATTCGTCCAACAGGCACAAGAACGGATAACGCTGCAAAACAATTTGCTGAAGATGTTGAAAAAGCAACAGAAGGCAGATTAAAAATTGAGATTTATCCTAATGCAGAATTAGGTGACTATCAATTAGTCCAAGAGAGCATCTCGATGGGTGAGATAGAAATGCAGTTGGCTTCCATGGGAACAAATGTTGATCCTACTCTGCAAATAGCTATTGCTCCATATCTTGTCTCAAATTGGGAAGAAGCTAAGGATTTGTATAATTCAGAGGATGGGCTAATCAATAAGTATCTTTCTGATCGGCTGCAAAAGCAAAACATTAAGCTATTAGCTGTCTACCCACAATACTTTGGATCTGTGTTTCTAGCAAAAGAACCAAATGATCCAAAAAATCCGGACTCCAAAAAGAATGTTAAAATTCGTGTGCCCGGAATGAAATCATTTGAGGAATTCGGAAAAGGATTGGGATTTACCGTTACCCCTTTACCTGCATCAGAAATATTTACTTCACTTCAAACAGGTGTAATTGAAGGAACAGTGGGTGGAGGAACAGAGCTTTATTATAACGAATACCGGGAACTCGGAAAATATGTAATGCCACTAAGAACTCATTTTGAAGCCCATTACCTTACTGTTAACCAGGATGTTTGGAATAAACTTTCAGAAGCTGACCAAAAATCTATTTTACATATAGCAAAGGAATTTGAAAAAAATGCATTCCAACAAGCAGAGGAAGAGGATAAAAAATATGATGAATTAATGGAGAAAGAAGGAATTGAAGTTTACGATTTTACAGATGAAGAAATTAAAGCATATGCGGATAAAGTTAGAAAAGAAGTCTGGCCAAAGATTGAAAGCGAGTATGGCGATATTTTCTCTGAAGTGAAAGCTGAATTAGGCATTCAATAAAAGTTGTCATCTTTTTTAGAAAGGAACAAAGGACATGAGAGCTATTCGAATTGATCAAAATGATAATGTTGCAGTCGTTGTTCAGGATACAGAAAAGGGAGATACCCTAAATGTGGAAGGATTCAACATACATTCCATGAATGAGATTCCGATAGGACATAAAATGGCAATCAAAGAAATAAAAAAGGATGAAATGATCATTAAATATGGTGTTCCCATTGGCAAGGCAAGTACAACTATCAATATTGGAGAACATGTTCATACTCATAATGTAGAGGATATTACAGAGAATCTTTGTAATGAGAATAAAGAGATTTTTATTAGAAAAGGAGAAGAATGACATTCATGAATACCATTCAGGCATACAAAAGAACAAATGGAACAGTCGGCATTCGGAATTATATACTTGTAATTTCTACGGTCTCATGTGTTAATTCCGTTTCTTCCAAGATTGCACAAAAAACAGGAGCGATCCCTATTAATCACGAACAGGGGTGTGTAGAGTTTGAAGACGATCATAAAAGAACAGTTCTAGCTTTGTCATCAGCCGGCAGGAATCCAAATGTAGCCGGAGTGGTAGTGGTAAGTTTGGGATGTGAGCAGACATCTTCACATTCCCTCATAAAATCTATCCAAGATACAGGGAAGCCTGTTGAATTTGTAAGGATTCAAGATGAAGGAGGATCTCCTGAGGCGATACAAAAAGGGGTTGAGCTCGTAAAAAAACTCCAAAAACAAGCCTCTGAACAAAGTCGTGAGGAATGTTCGGTGGAAGGTTTAGTAGTGGGCGTGCAGTGCGGAGGATCCGACTGGACAACAGCCATTTCCGGCAACACTGTTATTGGCAGAATGACAGATTTGGTTATAAACAATGGCGGCTCTGTTTTAATGTCAGAAGTGGCAGGTTTTCCCGGCAGTGAGCATATCGTTGCTGAGCAGGCAGTTTCGCATAAAGTTGGTTTAGAGGTATTTCAAATGGTTGATGAACTAAGAAGCGATTTTATTAAAGACCACGGACAAGCCATAGAAAAGATCAACCCGACACCCGGAAACAAAGCAGGCGGAATTACTACTTTGGTTGAAAAATCTATGGGGAACATTAAGAAAATGGGCTCATCCCAAGTCCAGGGCCTGTTAAAACTGGAAGATAAAATACCGTATCCCGGTTTATGGATTGTTGATTCCAGAGTTCAGGGGCCTGATCAATTCAGTACGTCTGGTTTCGCCATTTTAGGTGCAAATGTAACTGTATTTAGTACCGGGAGAGGTACGCCAATCGGCAATGCAGTTATGCCTCTCATTAAAATAACAGGGAACCCGGCATCTTATCAAAAATTTAAAAGTATTATAGATTTCAATGCAGGAGTTGTGTTGGAAGGAAAGTCTATTGAAGAAACAGGAGAAGATTTGTACAACCTGCTTTTAGAAGTTGCAAGCGGCAAACAAACAAGGTCTGAAATCAACGAAAACTTTGAATACGTAGTTCCGCGAGAACTAAAGAGAAAAGCCATTTAATCAAATAGGGTACATATTTTTATCCCGCTTTAACTGGCAGAAAGATCCCCACTTCAAAATTTGCGGTTAAACGAGAATAGTGGGGATCAACTGCCTGTAAAAGCCCGATTGTTTGGGTCGGTAGGAAGTCGATCACCAAGGCGTTGCAGCAGTGCAAGAGAAACAGGAGGAGCATCGTCAATCTCACGAAGAAAAAGCGTTCGAGGACGTCGCTGCCTCAGCTTGCCAAGGACGTTACGATCTTAGCCTTTGTTCGGTGATCGCAGGCTAAGAACGCCGCATTGTGCGGCAACGCTTGCATGACCCGTTTCCTAGGGGCCTAAATTCTCATTGATTGCAGCTTCACTTTATGTGTACCCTTATCTTTTAAAAAAGGAATTGGTTTCTTAGCGGAGGTGTTTGAATGAGAATGTCTAATCGTACGAAGCTTGTCGTTAATAAGCTCATTTTATTGCAAAATGCTATTAGTGTGTTTTTCCTTTGCTCATTAATAACCCTTATTTTTGTTCAAGTTTTGCTTCGGTATGTGTTTAATCTACCATTAATGGGAATTGAGGAATTAATGTTATTTCCAACTATATGGCTGTATATGTTAGGTTCTGCGAATGCTTCCCAAGAAAGAAGCCATATTGTTGTGGATATTGCTGATGTGTTTATCAAAAATCAAAGGATTTTGCGGATTACTCATTTTATTAAGGACATGGTCAGCGTCATTATTGGTGTTATATTAACTTACTGGTGTTTTGACTATTTACAATATTCATTAAACATATGGAAACTTAGCCCTTTACTTTCAATACCTATGTTCCTGGCAGAATCAGCTCTATTTATAGGTCTTTTCCTTATGACAATCTATTCAATATCTGATTTTATAAAAAGTATCAATTCTTTATTGAATAAGAATCATTTACAAAAAGGAGAGGAGGTTCAATAGTGCTGACGGTTTTTTTTCTGAATATTTTACTGCTTGTCGTATTATTGCTTATAGGAACTCCGCTACCTTATTGCTTTGGGGCAGCTTTAATTTTTATGGTCATATTTACCGATATTAAGATTAACAGTTTAATGCTATGGGGCTTTAATCAGATGATCGGACCTGTTTTGTTGGCCGGGCCATTATTTATTTTGGTAGGATCGATTATCGCCGAGAGTGGGATTGCCACTCGATTATTAAATGTTATTAATCTTTTTGTCGGTAAAATTAAAGGAGCCATTGGGGTCCTTGTTATTTTTGCATGCGGATTGTTAGGAGCCATTTCCGGAAGTGCTTTCACAGGAATAGCGGCAGTAGGTCCAATCATGATACCGCAAATGCTTTCCCAAGGTTATTCAAGAGGATATGCGACCTCATTAGTCAGTGTCTCTTCGATCTTGGGTGTATTAATACCTCCAAGTGTACCATTGATTATCTATGGATGGGTCACAGGCACTTCGGTATTGGGGTCTTTTCTTGCCACGGTTGGCCCGGGAATATTAGTAATGATCTCGTTCTCTATTATTAATATTCTATACTCTCGAAGAGCATTAGTCTCATATCATGAAACAGCCGGTGCAATCGAAAAAGAAATCGAAATGGGGCCAGCCAAGGAGACGAAAAAAATAAAAATTATTATGGCTGCTATTCCAGGGATTTTAATGCCAATTATTATTCTTGGGGGAATTTACGGCGGGGTGTTTACTCCGACAGAAGCAGCTGCTGTAGCTGGAGTATTCGGGATTATTATAGGAATTGCTATTTATCGGGAAATGGGCAGAGCGAAACTTTATAAGGTTTTTAAAGAATCTACGTCTTCAATAGGTTCTATCATGGCAATGATTCTATTTTGTTTGCTGCTTGCCCAAACCTATGTGCAATTAAGAATTCCTCAACAATTAATTGACATATTTATGGGCATCACAGAAAGTAAGGTTGTCATTTTAATATTAGTAAGCATTTTTCTCCTTTTTGTAGGAATGATTGTCAACGATACAACAGCCATTATTTTATGTGCACCATTGCTATTACCGTTGGTCGTACAGTATGGAATTGATCCGATACACTTTGCTTCTATCATGTGTGTCAATTTGGCAATGGGTGGAGTGACGCCTCCATATGCAAGTATTTTATATTTTGGGATGCGGGTAGGAAAAGCAAAATTTAGTGAAGTGATAAAGCCTACTTTTATGTTTATTCTTTTCGGTTATCTTCCTGTTTTAATATTAACAGTTGCTTGGGAACCTTTATCAATGTTTTTGCCTAGACTATTTGGATATTGAATATTTGAATATTTATAAAATAAGAGGGTGATAAAAATGAAACCAGAGGTAATCGTCATCGGCGGCGGTGTAATAGGTTCCTCCATCACTTATCATTTGGCACGTGATGGTGTGAAAGTAAGGCAATTGGAAAAAGGGAGTATCGCTAATCAGGGGGCTGCATCTCGAGCCTCTGCCGGAGGAATTAGATTAAATAATCGGGATCCCCGAGAATTACCTTTGGCAAAAGCGAGTATTCTTCGATGGCAAACATTAGAGGAAGAGCTTGAAGCTGATTTAGAGTATATGCCTTCAGGACAGATTATGTTATATGATCATCGCTTTAGCATAGAGATGATTCAAGAACAGGTAAAGGAAGATCAAAAAAATGGTATTCCTGCTCAAATAGTTAATCAGAATAGTTTAAAAGAATTAATTCCTTATATATCTCCTTCTTATACAAAAGGCATATTCTATCCAAGTGGCGGGCAAGCAAACGGATTATTAACTGCAATTGCATTTTCTTCAGCAGCAAGAAGACTTGGTGCTGAAATTGTAACTGGTACCGAAGTTTACTCAATTAAAAAAGAAAACAATGCAGTTACAGGCGTACAAACAAGTTCAGGGTTTATACCTTGTGATACAGTCATTAATGCAGCGGGTGTATGGGCACCTGCACTGCATGAGAAACTGGGATTGTCGCTTTCGCAAATTAAGCCTTTCTGTCATCAGATGTCAGCTACATTCGCGGCTCCTGCAATTCTCCCTGGGCCGACAATCAGTGCAAAAGACACAAAAATATCGCTTAAGCAAACAATTGACGGGAGAATAAGAGCTGGCGGGGGATATCCCACTAAACCCGGACCAGACGAATACTCAGGGGTATTCAATGAAAAAAGTCTTAAACAACAAAGAGCTACCGTTTTATCTATTGTTCCGGAAATAGAGAAATATGAAATTGATTTTACATACTATGGTGCGGAGGCGCATTGTATAGATGAAATTCCAATTTTAGGTGAAGTTCCGGAAGTATCAGGCTATTTAATTGCCGCCGGGTTTAGTGGACACGGCTTTACTATCTCTCCGGGAGTAGGTCAGGTTATTTCTGATATTGTCCAAAAGAAAAGTCCTTCTATCTCTATTGAGGGTCTTACCATTGATCGATCATTTAGTATAGAAAACAAAAATGATGGTGCGATTCGTCATTTTCCAGGTTGAATTTGATTTATTGATTTTATAGGCATTAAAGAAGAAGCAGCCGTGAAGAATCTTCAGGATAAAATTCTCCTTTTTGGTCCCTAATGTTGATACATATATGTATCAACATTAGGTGATTTATGGATGAATTACAAGAAAAGCCTTCCTCGAAAAGTAGAATTCCTCACTCCTAAAAAGGTAAAAGACTCTAGATATCATAAGCTATATTACCTATGGACGTGAACTACATCGCCATTGAATTGGCGAGTTACTCAAGAAAATAGGACTGGATCCCAGTAATGGAAACGTCATCCCCCTGAATTTAGTGGTAGACAGCCCAAAAATTGGTATAGCAAGTGTATTGGTATTAAACCCCAAATTAATTATTGCAGATGAACCTGTTTCAACCCTAAACATTTTAGCAATCAATTTTTTACAGGAACTTCAAGAGCAATATGTGGAACTGGCTACAAAGGAACAAAATAGAGTATAGTCGTCCTATCCATCCATCAATACACTGATTCTTAGCGCCATCCGGCAAATAGTAATTTTCAAAGTTTTTACATAAAAAGATAATTTCACTTTAATTTTCAACAACAGATCGGTGCCGCTTCACTGCAAAGATCTTCGCGGAGTGCGCATGAACATTTCATGCGCCTATTCCACTTCCCCTTTCATAATCTTCCACATTTGTCTCAGTTTACGCAAATCCTCTTCATTGGATTTGGGCAGTTCCTTGTGCCAGCGTTCCAGTTCGGGGTCTTTAATAACTGTTGGAAACTCTTCCTTTTCAGATGTAGTGGGGTCGTCCGTTAAGCCGAGTAAATAATCTGTTTTTACTCCATATAACAAGGCCAATTTTTTTAATGTTTCCGTGTCCGGGTCGCGATAGTCCCGTTCGTAGTTTGACAAGACCGCATTGGTTATGCCGATCTTTTTGGCCACATAAACTTGTGACCAGTTTCTTTTTTCTCTTTCTTTTTTTAAGCGAGATCCCAAGCTCATCACACATCACCGTTTCCACCATTTTACAGATAGTTTACATTAAATAAACACTATGTTAAATAAATTAAACAAAAGGTTTATATAATAGCTTGACATTCAACTATATGTATATATAATTAAAGTAATTTAAACTTTACGTTTATTAAAAGGCGGTGATAGAATTTATTTAGACAAGGTAAGAAGCTCTAAGGGTATCGTGTAAGAAGCAAATGAATAGAAGAGAAGAGAAATCCGTGTCGTTTTTGAGTTTGAAATTTTCACAAAACTTAACGTGTCGATCTCTTTTTTTAAAAAATGAAGTAAACGTAAAGTTAATAATCCACCCTTGTACAAAGGCTTTAAAAAACAAACTTCCAAAAGAGGTTACAGCATTGACTTGAGAAATCATTTTTTTGAAAACGTTTTTACTTTCCTTGTCCTGATTTCCGTTTAAATTCTTAGTAATGATATCATCGATAAACCAAACTACTGAACAGCAAACATTGATATTTTTTCAATATCAAATAGTTATTTGCCCCCTTTGTAAAAAATAAAGCAATTGGATACATATGTCTAAAACGCTTTGTAAACTGCTTGATCATACAGGAATTAATAATATTGAGGGGAATGGTAGGCTATTAGTTTTCGTATTGTTTCTTTATACACGGTGTTTCGTGCAGATTTCATGTGTATTTGAACCTTGGTATACATCACAATAATTTATATTTTATTCAACAATTAAAATTAGAACGGGGGAAAATATATGGAACATTCAAAAATAATTAATGATATCGAAAAGGTACATGAAATAATAGAAAATGATTGGAATGAACAACTACTTTTCTTAAAGGCACTGGGGTCCTTTAAGAGCACCCTGGGGAATGAAAAAGGTGTTCAATCATTTATACAAGAACACTTGGACGATATGAATTTAAAAACTACTTCTTTTGATCCGGACCCTAAGAGGCTCTCTTCATATAAAAATTTCGGGCACCCTGAGTGGTCCTATGAAGATCGCCCCGTTGTAGTTGGAGAATGGGAGAGTGAGGGCGCGAAGATTGGAAAGAGCCTGATTCTTCAGGGCCACATCGATGTTGTAAGTGCGGAACCCGAACATTTATGGGATACCGATCCTTACAATCCAACGATTAGGGACGGAAAAATGTATGGGCGAGGTATCTGTGATATGAAATCTGGCGTTGCTGCCATGATTTATGCTGTAAATGCAATTAAAAAAGCCGGCATAGAATTAGGCGCTGACGTTCAGATCCAAACAGTAATTGAAGAGGAATGCACAGGCAATGGAGCTTTAGCATTATTGGATAAAGGGTTTGTTGCCGATGCGGCATTAATAACGGAACCAACTGAATTAAAGTTAATAAAAGGCCAAGTAGGTGTTCTGTGGGTAAGGATAAAAGTCAAAGGGGCGGGGGCCCATGTGGAAAGGGCAGAAAGAGCGCAAAATGCAATTAATAAAGCAGTTTATTTAATACAGGCTCTTGACGAATATAGGGAGTATATTAACAATCGGCCGAAACATAGTTACTATACTGAACACCCTCATCCATTAAATGTCAATGTTGGCGTAATTAAGGGAGGAGACTGGCCATCAAACGTTCCATCCGAATGTACATTTGAGGCTCGTGTTGCCTTTTATCCTGATCAAGATCCCGGAGACATACAAAAAGAGCTAAAAGAATGGATCCTAAATGCTGCCAAAAGAGATGATTGGTTAAAGGAAAACCCGCCTGAAGTAACTTTTTATGGTTTTAGTGCACCGGGTTTTACAAACTCTGCTGACGTGGAACTTTTCGAATCAATCTCTGCTGCTCATAAATTAACAACTGATGAAGAAATAGAGACGGTAGCATTTACAGGAACAACTGATATACGTGCGTTTGAGGAATTTGGAATTCCATCAACTTGCTACGGACCAACAGGAGGAAATATGCATGGACCGAACGAATACATCGATTTAAAAAGTTTGAAAACGGCTACAAAAACTATTTCAGCTTTTATTCTAGATTGGTGTAAGGTAAGACAGTGATTAAACCGTTTGGATAGAAAAAACAGAACTTCAAGTTTAATTTATTAAAAGGGGAAGTATATTGTGTATATTTTGAAAAATAAAAGAATTATTTTATTGTTAATGAATTTAATTTTAATTAGTATTCTAGTTTTAGCTGGATGTTCTCAAGGGACCGGTGGTAAAACAGACAAGATTAAAATAGGAGTTACAGGTCCCCTTACAGGCTCAACAGCTAATTCAGGAATAGCACTAAAGCAAGGAATGGAGTTGGCAGTTAAAGAGTGGAATGATAAGGGTGGAGTAGAGATTGATGGTGAAAAGCTGCCTATTGAGATGTTTTTTGAAGATAACCAAGGTAAACCAGCCGAAGGTGTAAGTACTGCAGAAAAACTATTAAATAATGAAAATGTTGACTTTTTGATAGGTGATGCATTTTCAAGTTCCGTTACTATGGCTGTTATGGAATTAGCATCCCAGTATGAAAAGCCAATCATGAGCGGTGAGGCAGTTAGTAGTGCTATCTCAGAAAAAGTAGAGGAAGATCCGGATAAGTATAAATACTTTTATAAAGGGAATTTCAGTAGTGAAGCGTATGGAGAAGGAGCATATTCAACAATAAAATCATTGATTGAAGATGGAAGTTTTGATCCGAAGGATAAAACTATTGCATTTGTAGTTGAGGATACAGATTATGGGCGTTCAAACGTTGCAGAGGCTCAAAAGCTATTTGAGGAAGATGGTTGGAAACAAGTTACTTTTGAAACGGTGGATGTCGGGCATACTGATTTTTATCCACAATTAACAAAGCTGAAATCACTAAAACCTGATGTCTTGATCACATGTTTTACTGCAGTTTCATCCGGAGTTGCATTAGTGAAACAGTTTAATGAAACAGGTATAGAATCTTTGCACCTGGCCATTTATTACCCCCTTAGACCAGAATTTCTTGAACAAGCTGGAGACGATGCAAATGGTTTACTTTGGGAGCCAATTTCCTACCACCCTGAATTAATAAAGAAACAAAAAGAGTTTGAAGATAAATATGTGGAAACGTATGATACTGAAGGTAATGCTGATGCTGCACAGGGCTATGATTATATGAACAATGCTATAAGTGCTATTGAAATGGCTGGAAGTCTTGATCCCGAAAAAATAGTTGAAGCCCTTTCCAATTTTAACAGAGAAGGACTTAATGGGGTATATGAATTTGATGAAAAAGACCATACAGCAAAAGCAGGACCGGATTATATCCCCGTACCAGCAGCTCAAATTCAAAAAGGAAAACAACAGATTATTTGGCCTGAAAATATTGCGACTTCAGAATATGAGCCGCAACCATGGATGAAATAATCTGTTTGTTTCCACAATTAGGAATTGGCGGAGGTAAAATATGAGCAATGAGTATATTTTGAAGGCCACAAACATTACAAAAGTTTTTGGGGGCTTAATCGCATTAAAGGATGTGGAGCTAGGATTAGTCCAAGAAGAAATTCTTGGGCTAATCGGCCCTAATGGAGCAGGGAAAACAACTATGTTTAACGTGATCGCAGGCGCTTTAAAGCCTAATTCAGGAAAAATAATATTTAATGGTAACGATATAACTTCAAAACGTCCTGATATGCGTTGCCATCAAGGGATAGCGAGAACATTTCAAATTACAAAACCGTTTAAGAACATGAATTTAATTGAGAATGTAATAGTAGGATCATATTTTGGTAAGAAAAACAATAATATTTCAGCTGCAAAAAGGAAGGCAGAAGAGATATTGGATTTTGTTGGAATGGGTGACATGAAATACTTAGAAGCTAAAAGTTTATCAATAGGTAACTTGAAAAAATTAGAATTAGCTCGTGCTCTTGCAACTAACCCTAAAGTACTTTTGTTAGATGAGGTTATTGGTGGATTAACACCTTCTGAAGGAAATGAGGTTGTCGAAATTATAAGGAAGATTAGGCAAAGCGGTGTTTCCATTATTATGATTGAACATGTGATGAAGGCTGTTATGGGTGTGTCTGATCGTATAATAGTTTTAAACTATGGTGAAGTTTTAGCGGAAGGAACTCCCAAGGAAATTTCAGAGAATCCCTTGGTAATCGATGCTTACTTGGGGGGGATAAAACATGCTTGAAATACGTGAAATTGATGTTTTTTATGGTAATGTTCAGGTTATTCATAAGCTTTCTATGAAAGTTGGAGAAGGAGAAACAGTTGCTTTATTGGGTTCGAATGGAGCTGGAAAAACAACAACTTTAAAGACAATATCAGGTCTGTTGCGACCCAAAAGTGGTGAAATACTATTTAGAGAAAAAAATTTAGATAAAATCCCGCCTTTTTCAGTTATATCAAATGGTATATCCCATGTTCCTGAGGGAAGAAGACTGTTTCCCCAAATGACTGTCGAAGAGAATTTATTGATGGGTGCCTTTGAGAAGTCTTTATGGGGAAAGCGAAAGGAAAAGTTAGAAACTGTATACGAAATGTTTCCGCGTCTAAAAGAAAGAAGAATGCAACATGGCGGTACTTTATCTGGCGGGGAGCAACAGATGGTAGCTATTGGACGTGCGTTAATGAGCAGCCCAAAAGTTCTAATGTTGGATGAACCATCACTCGGATTGGCACCAAAAATAGTAGAATCTATATTTGAATTACTTCAAAAGTTAAATAAGGAAGGAATTACAATATTATTAGTTGAACAAAATGCCAATGTAGCATTAGAAATCTCTGATTATGCTTACGTATTGGAAACTGGAAAAATAGTTCTTGATGGAAAAGCAGAAGATCTAATGAATAATGTATACGTTAAACAGGCTTATTTAGGATTATAAGAGGAGGCAATAGATTGGAACAATTGATTCAGCAAATTATAAATGGAATTATAGTTGGTTCAATGTATGCATTGATGGCAAGTGGATTGTCATTAATTTGGGGTACGATGAAAATGTTAAATTTAGCTCATGGTGAGTTTTATATGTTAGGTGGATTTTTCATGTTTTTTCTGAATGTCTCATCAGGTTTGAATCCATTTATAGCAGCTATCCTCAGCATGGCTATTGTATTTCTTGTTGCAGTTGTTGTCGAAAGACTAGTTATTCAAAATTTAATGGACAGACCAGGGTGGACTGAAAGTCATCTCATTGCTACTTTTGGAGTTTCAGTATTGTTACAAAACTTAGCACTTAACATATGGGGTGAACGGTTTAAAAACATTCCTTATTATGTGGATGCAAAATTGTCTTTTTTTGGGGTAAACTTATCTGTTCAAAGATTGTTAATTTTCTTAGTAGCGGTACTAGTAATTATATTGTTTTGGGCTTTTCTTAAATACAGTCGTTTTGGGAAAGCACTTCGAGCAACTTCACAAGATAGAGATTCCGCCACTCTTTATGGGATAAATACTAAAGTTATATATATGGTTGCTTTTGGTATTAGTGCTGCTTTAGCAACAGTTGCAGCTATTATGCTTTCACCAATCTATTCGGTTAACCCTTGGATGGGAGTTGATCCATTACTAAAAGCGTTAGCAGTAGTTATAATTGGTGGACTTGGCAGTTTAATAGGAGCAATAATTGGTGGGGTTAGTCTAGGTATATTTGAAGGGTTGGGAATTTTAGCATTTTCCTCAGAATGGCAAAATGTTATTGCATTTTCTTTACTTATTTTAGTTTTATGGATAAGGCCCTCAGGATTATTTGGAACAAAGGAGTGGTGATCATTGAACTTAAGAAACCCACTAAATGGAAGTGAAGAAACTATTAATTTAAAAAGCGAAAAATCTTTTCTAGGAAACAACATCCTACGGTACAAATCAAGTAAATTTGTTTATCTGGCTTGTGCAGTTTTTCTTCTTGTTTTTCCATTACTCGTTCAACGCTATATACTGCATCTTTTAATTTTGTCACTTATCTTTGCAATATTAGCTTCAAGTTGGAATTTAATTGCTGGATATTCAGGAATATTTTCCTTTGGCCACCAGGCTTTTTTTGGAATAGGAGCGTACGGATCAGCTTTAATGGCAATGAGACTAGATGTTTCACCGTGGTTTGGATTGTTAATTGGTGGACTAATGGCTGCGATTATTGGGGTAATAATTAGTTTACCAGTCTTAAGATTACGTATAGTCCCTTATATTGCCATTTTGACTTTAGGGTTTGCTGAAATTACAAAGTTGGTAACAAGTAATCTTGTGGATCTTACAAGGGGAGAGCTTGGCTTAAATGGCATTCCAGCTTTTACAAGTATCGGCCCGATTAGCTTTAACTTGGCTAATAGAATAAATATATATTACCTTGTGCTAATTATTTTTTTTATTACCATATTCGTTGTTATGAGAATAGTAAAGGGTCCCCAAGGATTAGCGTTAAAAGCAATAAAGGAATCTCAAGATGCAGCTGAAAGTTTAGGTGTTAACCTAACAAAACATAAACTATATGTATTTATGATAAGCGCTTTTATAGCAGGTATATCAGGATCGTTATTTGCTCATTATGTTCAAGTATTAACCCCAACATCAGTAATTAGTATAGACATCATGATGCAGATCTTGTTAATAGTTGTAATTGGAGGTCTGGGAACCATTGCAGGCCCTGTTCTTGGATCATTTATTGTGGTTATGGGATTAGAATATTTGAGAGTATTGGGAGATTATCGACTGGTAGTTTACGGATTAATTATTGTTCTGGTTATAATGTTTATGCCAGAAGGAATTATCCGAAAGATCTCATCTAAGGATAAATTACAAGTTTGAAAAATCGTGCTTGGAAATCAAAAAGTATTTACAGAATACATATAACCCTTATAGGATTTATTGCTAAAAAAGAATAAAAACAACTATTTTTGATATGCTTTATTAATAATTTTTCACATGGCTTATTTTCCGGGGAAATCCTAAAAGATGAATTAGAAATTGATTTTGGTTTGCAAAATGGGAGGATTTTATATGAAAGTAGCTGCCATTCAACTCAATTCTCAAAATAGTAAAAAAGAAAATATCTCTAAAGCCGTGCAATTCATAAAAGAGGCAGCAATGATGGGTGCAGAATTTGTAGTTTTGCCGGAATATGTTGATTTTATAGGGGACGACAGTGAAAAAGTAAAATTAGGAGAAACAATACCAGGGCCAACAAGTGAAGCATTTTCAAAGATAGCCAAAGAATGCAATATATATTTAAACTGTGGTAGCATTTTGGAAAGAGCAGAGAATGATCGTGTATTTAATACAAGTATTTTAATAAATGGGAATGGAGAGATTGTAAAAACTTATCGAAAAATCCATTTGTATGATGCGGATTTTGAGGGAAGATTTTCTATAAAGGAGTCAGATACAATCTTACCGGGGAATGAAGTTGTTACAGCTGAAACTTCTTTTGGAACGATTGGCATGACGATCTGTTATGATATTCGTTTTCCTGAGTTATTCCGTTCATTAGCTCTCCAAGGTAGTAAAGTAATTTTCGTTCCGGCAGCTTTTCCTTTATACACGGGTGCGCATCATTGGGAAATTCTTTTGCGAGCGAGAGCAATTGAAAATCAATGTTACATAGTTGCAGCTGGTCAATTCGGGCCAGCCCCACCGGATCACGTCGAATTTGGAAACAGCATGATTATAGATCCTTGGGGAACCGTGCTTGCAAGAGCCCCAGAGAGAGAAACAATAGTAATACAGGATATTGATTTAGACTATATTGATCAAGTGCGTAGTAAAATTCCGTGTTTTAAGCATCGAAAGCCGGAAACTTACTCAATTAAAGTTCTCAAGGAATAATGTATTTCATGATTTAGTAAATATTTTTTCATTAGTACTAATAAGGATTCGAGTACTGCTCATATTTGAAATAATATAGAAAGGGCTTGGTAGTTTGGAAAAAGTTTTAGAGTTAGACGTTCATGCCGCTTCCGCGGCACCATCAGCAGGATGAAAATGGATCAACGTCGAAGTATATTTTTACGG